>NZ_BTPD01000003.1:0-325 GCF_036245625.1 Algoriphagus confluentis | reverse complement strand
ATCTTTTTAAAGATCTCTGTAGGTAGGTTTTTTTATACCCCAGATTCAAGTAATAAGTGCAACACTAAAGGTTTAAGGAAGGAAGCCTAGGCTTCCTTCCTTAGGCTGAAGAATTAAATTAGTGTTGTCATGCAGAAATTCAATCATCTCAGCCAAGAGCAAAGGTACCAAATCGAAATTTTAATCAAACAAGGGGTGACTCAGACCGGTATTGCCCGAGCTTTAGGAGTTCATAAAAGCACCATTTGTCGGGAGCTTCGTCGGAACACGGGTCTACGCGGGCGCAATGCGGGTGAATATGTCGCTCGAGTCGCTCAAAACAGAA